>NZ_JASOZC010000020.1:0-3763 GCF_030228725.1 Corynebacterium sp. UMB10321
ACATCGCTAGAGGCTTTTCTCGACAGCAAAGGATCACCACCATCACCCAACAATTGGGCTACGCATCACGCCTCACACAAAATATCGACCGCATTTCACTAGTCGACGTGCCACACGCTTACACCAAGAATATCCAACACTTGGCGCGGCTACCTGACTGCGTCACCCCATCACTGAACTACCACGGATCAGGCCCCACGCATCACCAACAACCACACACCCAAAAGGATGCGCATGTTGCCAGTTCAGGGTGGTTAGTATCACCGCTTCACTCTTTGTCGCATGCATACGGGTACGGGAATATCAACCCGTTGACCATCGACTACGCCTGTCGGCCTCGCCTTAGGACCCGACTCACCCTGGGAAGACGAACTTGACCCAGGAACCCTTAGTCATCCAGCGGATACGATTCTCACGTATCTCTCGTTACTCATGCCTGCATTCTCACTCGCACACAGTCCACCACCCCTTACAGTATGGCTTCACCCCATGCACGACGCTCCCCTACCCATAGTAAAAACTATGCCGCGGCTTCGGCGGTGTACTTGAGCCCCACTACATTGTCGGCGCAGAACCACTCGACCAGTGAGCTATTACGCACTCTTTCAAGGATGGCTGCTTCTAAGCCAACCTCCTGGCTGTCTTCGCGATCCCACATCCTTTTCCACTTAGTACACCCTTAGGGGCCTTAACCGGCGATCTGGGCTGTTTCCCTCTCGACTATGAAGCTTATCCCCCACAGTCTCACTGCTATAGAACACTTAACCGGCATTCGGAGTTTGGCTGATGTTGCTAAGATGATAGTCCCGCTCAACCAACCAGTAGCTCTACCTCCGGCAAACTACTATAACGCTGCACCTAAATGCATTTCGGGGAGAACCAGCTATCACGGAGTTTGATTGGCCTTTCACCCCTACCCACAACTCATCCCCTCAGTTTTCAACCTAAGTGGGTTCGCGCCTCCACAACCTCTTACAGCTGCTTCACACTGGCCATGGGTAGATCACCCCGCTTCGGGTCCAGGACATGCCACTTACAACACCCAATTAGGATTCGCTTTCGCTACGACTACCCCACACGGGTTAACCTCGCGACATGCCGCTGACTCGCAGGCTCATTCTTCAAAAGGCACGCCATCACACACACGCGGTGCTCTGACGGATTGTAAGCGCACGGTTTCAGGAACTCTTTCACTCCCCTCCCGGGGTACTTTTCACCATTCCCTCACGGTACTTATTCACTATCGGTCACACTTAGTATTTAGGCTTACCGGGTGGTCCCGGCAGATTCACAGCAGATTCCACGAGCCCACTGCTACTCGGGCAAACAATCACCACAACACGACACGCCTTCACGTACAGGGGCTCTCACCCTCTCCGGCACACCATCCCAGGTGACTTCCGCTAACACGCCGCATCATGAGGGTACATGGCAGCATACCCACAATCATCGCCCACAACACCACACGCGCAACCCCTGCCAGGTATCACACACGCATGGTTTAGCCTCATCCACGTTCGCTCGCCACTACTAGCAGAATCACAATTGTTTTCTTCTCCTACGGGTACTGAGATGTTTCACTTCCCCGCGTAACCCCCACACAGACTATACATTCATCTGCAGGTAACACTCCATAACAAGTGCCAGGTTTCCCCATTCGGACATCCTCGGATCAACGCTTTGTTGGCAACTCCCCGAGGCATAACGCAGCCTCACACGTCCTTCATCGGCTAAGCATGCCAAGGCATCCACCGTACGCCCTTGTAACAAAACAAAAACACACAACAAACAAACAACAAACAACCACCACACACAAACAGCATGACAATCACTTGTTGTTAGGCAAACTTACAATCAAAAAATTCTTCCACAAGAATAAAGATGCTCGCGTCCACTATACAGTTCTCACACAACACACCCCACACACCAACCACCAACCAAACAAGTCAATGATCAACACGCGGAATCAATCAAGACAACACAACTGCTGCCTCAGACACCCAACAGTGCACCAACACACAATAATTAACACTTCTTTTTGACTACAAAAACCCGGCCACACTGCAACCACAACCACAACCACCACACGAATGCGTGGCAACCTTGTAGCTGGTGTGTCTCCACCCGGAAACAACAAATTGGCAGCCACACCCACGGTGACTCAACCAACAAACAAGCCCACAACTGTGAGCCACAATAAAAAAACTCCTTAGAAAGGAGGTGATCCAGCCGCACCTTCCGGTACGGCTACCTTGTTACGACTTCGTCCCAATCGCCGATCCCACCTTCGACAGCTCCCATGACAGGCCACTGGCTTCGGGTGTTACCAACTTTCATGACGTGACGGGCGGTGTGTACAAGGCCCGGGAACGTATTCACCGCAGCGTTGCTGATCTGCGATTACTAGCGACTCCGACTTCATGGGGTCGAGTTGCAGACCCCAATCCGAACTAAGGCCGGCTTTGTGCGATTAGCATCCCCTCACAAGGTAGCAAACGCGCTGTACCGACCATTGTAGCATGTGTGAAGCCCTGGACATAAGGGGCATGATGATTTGACGTCATCCCCACCTTCCTCCGAGTTAACCCCGGCAGTCTCTCATGAGTCCCCACCATTACGTGCTGGCAACATAAGACAAGGGTTGCGCTCGTTGCGGGACTTAACCCAACATCTCACGACACGAGCTGACGACAACCATGCACCACCTGTATAGCGACCACAAGGGAAACCACATCTCTGCGGCGATCCGCTACATGTCAAGCCCAGGTAAGGTTCTTCGCGTTGCATCGAATTAATCCACATGCTCCGCCGCTTGTGCGGGCCCCCGTCAATTCCTTTGAGTTTTAGCCTTGCGGCCGTACTCCCCAGGCGGGGCGCTTAATGCGTTAGCTACGGCACAAATCCCGTGGAAGGGACTCACACCTAGCGCCCACCGTTTACGGCATGGACTACCAGGGTATCTAATCCTGTTCGCTACCCATGCTTTCGCTCCTCAGCGTCAGTTACTGCCCAGAGACCTGCCTTCGCCATCGGTGTTCCTCCTGATATCTGCGCATTTCACCGCTACACCAGGAATTCCAGTCTCCCCTACAGCACTCAAGTTATGCCCGTATCGCCTGCAGTCCCACAGTTAAGCTGTGGACTTACACAAACGACGCGACAAACCACCTACGAGCTCTTTACGCCCAGTAATTCCGGACAACGCTCGCACCCTACGTATTACCGCGGCTGCTGGCACGTAGTTAGCCGGTGCTTCTTCTCCAGGTACCGTCACTTGCGCTTCGTCCCTAGCGAAAGGAGTTTACAACCCGAAGGCCTTCATCCCCCACGCGGCGTCGCTGCATCAGGCTTGCGCCCATTGTGCAATATTCCCCACTGCTGCCTCCCGTAGGAGTCTGGGCCGTATCTCAGTCCCAATGTGGCCGTACACCCTCTCAGGCCGGCTACCCGTCGACGCCTTGGTAGGCCATTACCCCACCAACAAGCTGATAGGCCGCGAGCTCATCCCATACCGCAAAAGCTTTCCACAACAATATCCAAAAAGTTGTCCTATCCGGTATTAGACCCAGTTTCCCAAGCTTATCCCGAAGTACAGGGCAGATCACCCACGTGTTACTCACCCGTTCGCCACTCGAGTACCAGTGCAAGCACTGGCCTTTCCGTTCGACTTGCATGTGTTAAGCACGCCGCCAGCGTTCATCCTGAGCCAGGATCAAACTCTCCACAAAAACTATTTCAGAAAGAAACAAGGCCGTGAAAAGCC
>NZ_JASOZC010000021.1:0-3148 GCF_030228725.1 Corynebacterium sp. UMB10321
CAGTGTGCACAACCTCCTGACACCCAGTGTGCACAACCTGATGACACTCAACGTGCACGAGGTGCTGACACTTTACACCAAGTACACGGAATCGCGGTACCAACTACCCCGAATCGACATCAGCAGTCTTGCACTATCTATTTCGATTCCAAGGGCAAAAGAACCATATTGCTTACGGTGTGAGACCTTTACCTGGTCGCGCACAAGTAGCCCGCGCCCAGCCCCCGTGCTTAGCGAAGATGCTCCTGCGCTACAGCGGATAATCTTCTTGGAGAAGTCACCCCCTAGAAGCCCATGAGAGATAGCTGTTGTTATAAACAAAGCAGACAGCTAGACCTACAGGCCAAATAAGAGCCATCAGCCCGGAGTAGGGAAACTCCACGTGCAGCGCACCGACGATAGGCACCGCGAAGACAGGAAAGAAGTACAGAAAGCTTTCCTGCAAGAACTCTCGAACTGGGCGCTGGGGAAAAAGGTGAACCGATCGCCATACTGCAACACCTGTCACCGCGAATCCGACAAGGCCAACACTAGTAGGCAAGACACCGTCTCGACTAAGAAAGGTATAGAAGCAGTAGTATAAGGCCAAACCCGTAAAGATCAAGGTGAAGCAAGCTTTTACCTTATTTTCCCGCGTAACCTTAGCCATTACGAAACAACCTCTTGAATAATGTTCAGGACTCTCTCCAATGGAAGGGGGCCAACATTACCAGTTGCTCCAACCTTTAGAGAGACAATTGTTCTGCGCGTGAGCAGCGGTAGCCCAACCTGAAATAACTACACTGTGACCGCCCCACCAAATCGCAAGATTCTGGCCAAGTGGCAGCGGAACAGCAAACCAAAATGGTGAAATAGCAGCTACTGCCGCAGCGCCCGCTGCCAT
The DNA here is from genome assembly GCF_030228725.1 of Corynebacterium sp. UMB10321. NCBI lineage: Bacteria > Bacillati > Actinomycetota > Actinomycetes > Mycobacteriales > Corynebacteriaceae > Corynebacterium > Corynebacterium sp. UMB10321. Next base: position 884 of record NZ_JASOZC010000021.1, read on the forward strand.
TCGCCTAGTTCCTTCCTTACTGATATAGGGCTGATCAGGTTCGTAATACCACGTTTCAGGCCCTCCAGCGATGCACTCACCAGTGGAGCGCCCTCATATGGGAAAACAGAAAGACAAAAGCATCAAACGTTGAGTACTAGTTCAACACTTGATGCTCTTTCCGCGAAACATTCAGTCAGTGAGCTGAATGGTCAGAGTAGGTTTTCCGAGTCTATTTCTTTCCATCGTTGAGCTGCCGTGCCACGTTGTTTAAATGCGCTTACGAGGTCGCGAGCTACTGCGGGATGTCCTACGATGTGGCTTACTTTTGATAGTAGTTCGTTACTATCAGTCGCTTCTGAGTTGAGGAAATCTAGGATTTCTTGTCGAGCCCTGTATTCTTGTTCGAAGGTGAGGTCATGGCATAGGCACGCTTTATCCCACGCTTTATGCTCTTCGGGGGCTGAGTTGAGTAGAATTGCTAGCCGTCGTTGGTTAAGTTCTAATTGGGAAATGCGATGCTCGATATTGTCCATGTTTTTATAGGGCCAGCCAAGCAATAACGTCTGCGATCATCAGCGAGTAGGACGTACCGACGATTGGTTCTAGGGCTGTTGTGAGCTTTTCTTTCACGATGTGGTGCTCCAGATCCTCCGTAGATATTGGCAGTGGTGCTAATAATGATAACTTCTACCGAGCTATCGCGCAGGCCGAATTTCGGCGATCTAAGATTGCTTCGGTCACCAACCTTCAACTTCCTCACACCTAGTGAACGGGGTGAAGGAAGTCAATTGAAGTGCCCCCAGATTTTCCCATCTGCTCAGACGGAACAAAACCTGGGGCACTTCAGTCTTTCCAAAGGGAACGAAGAATGTCGACAACATCGACTACGTAGCGGGTTGGTTCATCAAGGCCGCAGAGTACATGGGCGACCACACCGTACGCACGGCATTCGTATCGACCAACTCGGTTGTCCAAGGCGAACAGGTAGCAAACATTTGGTACCCAATCACCCAATTGGGCTTCCACATTGACTTCGCGCACGACACCTTCCGTTGGGCGAACGAAGCAAGTGACCAAGCTCATGTCTTCTGCGTCATCGTGAGCTTTTCAAAGCAAAAGGTCACCCCGCGCTTATTCCGCTACGAGACGCCAGACTCAAACCCGATGGATCTCCACCCGAGCCGCCTCAACACATACCTGGCCAACGCGCCGGATATTTTCGTCTGGAATCGCAATAGGCCCCTTTGCGACGTACCTGTCATCGGCATCGGCAACAAACCAATTGATGATGGAAATTATCTCTTCACCGAAGAAGAAAAAGACGAGTATCTTGCCAAAGAACCGTTCGCTTCAAACTTCCTCCACCCTTGGGTCGGTTCTCGCGAATTCTTGCAGGGCAAGAAGCGTTGGGGACTTTGGCTGGGTGATGCGAGTGCCGAGGACTTCAAGAAAATGCCTCTGGCAAGAGAACGAGTTAAGCGAGTTCAACAGTATCGAGCAGCCAGCACCAGTGCACCCACCCGGAAACTTGCTGATACCCCCTCGTGATCGTGGGAATGATTTCAGAGTCCTCCGCTCACCCACCCACTACTGCTACCGTTAATTCCGGTTCACGCTGATGGCCCTACACGGTGATGTGAGCGTGACTCCCTCTGTCGGTGCGCGGTAGGCCCGCGCGTGACGTGGGCTGCCCCGTGTGCCTTGTTTGGCGAGGAACAACCCTACGACGTTAGGGAGGTAGAAGATGGGTAAGCACTCATTGGATACACCCGGTCGCAACGGAAAAGACCTTGACGCCACGAAGCATAGCTGGCTTGATGTGGCAGTCAAGGTCGTAACACTTGCGACCGTAACCGTGAAGTTCATTTCGGTGATACTTCACATGGGTCGTTAGGCCCGAGAGCCTCAACTATCTGCAACTAGTTGGGGCTCTTTTTATAGAGCAGCGACAGTCCGGCAATGAACCACGCTGTCACCTCCGAGGCTACCGAGCGCTCACCACTTTCGCAATACCTTTTCGCCAAACCACACTACTGCTCACGTTATTTTCAATCCGAATAACCCTCCACGGCGTATGGTGGGTCCGAGCGCCGTGAGCTGTTCCACTGATCAGTGTCGTCCCCACCCGACGAGCTTTCAGAATGAAACTCAGACTGAATAAGGACGGCCGTAATTGATGTTCACGTTACTTCGTTCTGTGAAGGGCGACAGTAAGAAGTCACTCTCCCACGGGCATGGGACCCTCCACAGGTACGTGTCATCACCCAAATAACCGTCTTCGTC
>NZ_JASOZC010000022.1:0-2996 GCF_030228725.1 Corynebacterium sp. UMB10321
GTATTTTCCTCAAAACTAGCTCCCGCCAAAACCTGTAAAGACTTGCGAGGGTCGTCTAGAAATAAACGTTTCACATATGCCAGGTAGATACGGGGCGAAGGAATCACCCGGGAATCACTATTAACCATGCTCGGGATTTTACTCCCCACGACACGCCTGAGGTCGCTATATAAACGAACGTGAAACACGCTCCTCACCCCCCAAAAACCACTCAAAGCGTGGGATTCAAAGCGCGCCATGGTCGTGGTGCACCGGTTGTATCCGTTAGTGTCGGATCTGGTGGACACGTTGGCGTGAGATGCCAAAGCGCTTGGCGACGCTGGTAGGTGTGCCGCCTTGGTCTCTGACGGCTCTGACGATGGCGAGATTACGGTTGGGACTGTTCATAGCGTCAAACATGTCCCGACTCACCAGTCAAGCGTCACCGACACGGCTGAGGTAACCCTAAGTGTCAACAATGACGCGACTCACCTGTCAAGGATCACAACGCCTTCCGCAGGCACACCCCGTCAAATATGTCGTGACCTCAGGCACCCTTAGCTCCACAATTCGATAAAACCCCTGGTCGTGATTGGCCAGGGGTTTTGCTGTATCTGCCCTGGTAGGTGCACTATTCCTTTGTTGCCACACGTTGCCATGTGTTGCCGTGGTATGAAGTCTCGTTCGACGCTGTACGGGCGCATTGGCCGAGATGATTACGGGTCAGAGCGCTGTGGCCCGCGCGTGAGGTGGGGTTGTCTGCTCACCAGCTTACCGCGACGCGCGGACATTTGGCACAGTCTTTTTGCCGCTTGCGTATGCTGCGTGCGCGCACGTGGCTATCCGCGGCTGTGATATCGACGGCTGCGCCGCATTCCGTGTCGCCAGGTAAGGCCCCCGCGCAGGTTTAGCCTTGGTACGAGACGCTGACCCTGGCAGCTGACGTCGAGACCGACGAGGGGCATGGAAGTCTCGACAGCCCATGCCTTTGGGTGCAGAAACTGTCTCGGTCGGCAAAGTCCAGAGGTATGTGCGGTGATGTGCGCCCTATTCCGCAGCACCTCCTGCGACGCGCAGGCGGCGCTGCTCATTTGCGGTGAAGGTCTGCTCAGCAAGTGACTCACCGGCGCCCCCTTGCAGGTGGACGACGACGTCGAGACCGAGCTCTTCGAGTTCTTCGACGTCCTCGCGGTACATGGCGACAGTACTGATCGTGCACTCATCAGCGTTGATGCGGGAAGCGTAAATTTGCTTTACTGATTCCAGGTTGGCGTGTTGGGCCGGCATGGCGAGCATGATCATGTCGATCTGGTGGCTGTCTTTGACGCGTTCCCAGAAGTCGACGTCCGTAGCGTCTCCTTCTACCACGTTGTAGCCACGTTCCTGCAGGTGGCGGACGCGAGCTGTGTCGTGCTCCACGCCAAGGACCCGCACACCGTAGACCTCAGTTAGCTCGGTGTAGCAGGCGATGCCGAGGCGGCCAACGCCCAGGACGAGTGCGTGGGCGTCGCCAAGCTCGATGGGGCGATCCCCCGGATGGATTTTGTGCGGCGGGCGTGTGGGTAAACGCTTGGCCAAGCGGGTGGTGCGCGAAACGCTCTGTGGGTTAAGAATTGCCGAGATGACGAAGCTGAGCGAGACGGCAAGCACCAGGGAAAGCATCCACCGTTGATTCAACCAGCCATCTTTGACACCAAGTGCGGCGATGATCAGGGCAAACTCTGAGTAATTGGAAAGCAAGAGCGCCGCAAGCACCGAGGTGCGGTTGCGTAGGCCCAGGCCCCAGAGGATTGCCCAGTAGGCGACGGCTTGCAAGGGCAGGAGTAGGAGAAGTAATCCAGCGTCGAGCATGTTTTGCCAGTTCGGCAGCCCGAGGAAGCCAATGTTGACGAAGAATCCGACAAGCAGCAGCTCTTTCAGTGTGAACAGTGAGTGGCTGAGTTGCTCAGCCCCCGAAGAACGGGAGAGCACGACGCCCATGATGAGGGCGCCGAGGCTGCCGGAAAGACCGACCCACTCAAAAAGGGCGTAGCCGGGCAGCAGAGCCATGACGATCCCGAAAAGCGCCCCCAATTCGCCGTGGCCAAGCTTGTACCAGCGACGCGTGATCAAAGCGAGCAGCGGCACGATAACGACGAGCCCCAGGGCCGCCAAGCGCGGTGGTTCGCCGCGCAGGATGCTCATGAAGGCGACGGCGAGAATGTCCTGCATAATCAGCACGCCCACGCAGATATTGCCGTAGAGCGCCTGCTCATCGCCGCGGTCCTGCAAGATTTTGATCACGACGATGGTGCTAGAAAAGCTCAAGACCAGGGCGACGTTGACGGCAATCGAGAAGGACGCGGGACCGAAAGCGCCGAGCGCGCCGAGTGCGGTGATGAATCCCGCGCCAACAATCGTCATGACCAAGGCGTGGGCTCCGGCGGTGAGCCACACGGCCTTATCCGTCAATGCGCGCAAATCCAGGCGCAGGCCAATGGCGAAGAGCATGAGGGTGACGCCGATGTCGGCGAAGAGATCGAGAGCCTCGACGTGAGCGACGCCGCTGGCGTTGAGGATGAACCCGGCCGCCAGAAACCCGATAAGTGGTGGGAGGCGGACAGCCCATGCGATCAGCCCGCAGCCAAACACGACAGCAAGGTAGGTCAACAGCAGTTCCATACAGAGCAGTCTGCCTTATGTAGGGTTAAGCGACAAAATGTGTGCTTTTGAAACGTCCTGGGTTTGGTTCCGCTTCTTTTACGGCCCTGTGTTGATGGGCTCGGTGAGATAGTACTCGGTTTCTACTTCTTGTGGGGTGGCGTAGTCCAACGCCTCGTGAAGACGTTTGGTGTTCCACCAGTGCACCCACCGCAGGGTGGCTAGCTCGACTTCTCCTACTGATGTCCACGGGCCTTGAGGATGGATAAATTCAGCCACACCGGTACCAAGTACACGGAATGTTATGTGTCACTACCTTTTGCACGCTTAAAGTCATGACAGTGTGCACGCTTAAGGTCATGACATTGTTTACACCT
>NZ_JASOZC010000023.1:0-1764 GCF_030228725.1 Corynebacterium sp. UMB10321
GAGGGTAAAAACTCTTTTTGTGAAAATAGATTTAAACGGTATCAAGTTTGGATTTTTAAGAACGCATTCTTAGTTCTGGAAAAGAGCCAGCGGCAGGCTGAGGTGATAGGTACGAGATTGCATGCAATCTCTAGTGCTCTGTCTATCCTGCATTATCCTCAGCATTATCCTCAGCATTATCCTCAGCATTATCCTCAGCCTTGCCAACTCGACACCAATGCAGGATAGACAATCCGATGTCAAATGTTAACACTCTGCGAGTGGTACATTTTCCCCGGATTATCGTCCTGAGCCTGCCGCTGGCTCTCTTTCTACCGCCTCGCTTTGCTCGTTGCTCAACGCCTCACAGACACGGATTAAAATCCGCATCCGTTCACCGTTTTTTAAAGTCCGTTAAAAGCATGATGCCATCTCCGAGAGTTAATCTCGTCAAATGCTAAATCGTGGGGGTCCCCTTTGGGGTTCCGATTTAGTGATTGACGACACCACCGATTAAAAAACTTATGCGGGGTGGATGGTTTCACGAAGTGAGGCCATCCACCTGTAAGACAGGGTTTTGTTTTTATTCCCTGTTTTGGTGATCGGGTGTGTGGAAAAGGTTGGGGTAAGCCGTTCGGGGGTGCTTGTTTTGGGGGGTTAAAATTGTGGTTATTTTTTGCGCAATTCTCGCGCGTGATCCTTGTATTTATACTTAAGGGATAAATGGCGGATATGAAATAGTGGTTTAGCCCAGTAATGACGAGGCTTTGAGTGGGTTTTGACAGGTCAAAGAAAATGGAGCAGAATTGAGGCGTTTTTAATCGGCGTTGGGGAGTGCGTCAACACTCCCCAACATTTCGAATGTGTCACCTCAGCGGCAAACTCTGGTGACATGTACTGGCTCGCAATGCACAGGTACGTGATGAATATACCACATCAAATCACAGCCTGCCCAGATCGGAGCAGGCTTAATGTCAGAAGATAAATTCCTTTCGGACTACAGCCCCCGTGATGCAGTTTGGGATACCCAGCGCACGCTTACCGATTCTGTCGGGGGTATCTACCAGACTGCTGCTGAATTCGAGCGCTATGCACTCCGTATGGCCTCCTGTAGCGGTTTGTTACGTTTTGGTTGGTCTACCATCATGGAAACCGGAGAAACGCGCCTACGGCTTCGTAGTGCGCAATTTTGCCGTGTCCGTCATTGCCCTGTCTGCCAGTGGAGAAGAACCCTCATGTGGCAAGCCCGTTTTTATCAGGCTCTACCGAAAATCGTTGTGGATTACCCGTCTTCCCGATGGTTGTTTCTGACGTTAACTGTCAGGAACTGCGAGATAGGTGAACTTGGAACAGTCCTTACAGCAATGAATGCGGCGTTTAAGCGAATGGAAAAGCGAAAGGAGCTATCACCTGTTCAGGGGTGGATCAGGGCTACGGAGGTGACGCGAGGTAAGGATGGCAGCGCACATCCGCATTTTCACTGTCTGCTGATGGTGCAACCTTCTTGGTTTAAAGGGAAGAACTACGTTAAGCACGAACGTTGGGTAGAACTCTGGCGCGATTGCTTGCGGGTGAACTATGAGCCGAATATCGATATTCGGGCAGTAAAAACTAAGACAGGTGAGGTTGTGGCCAACGTTGCCGAGCAACTGCAAAGCGCGGTTGCTGAAACGCTGAAATACTCCGTTAAACCGGAAGATATGGCAAACGATCCTGAGTGGTTTCTTGAGCTGACGCGGCAGCTTCACAAGCGCCGTTTTATCTCGACCGGTGGGGCGCTAAAAA
>NZ_JASOZC010000024.1:0-1699 GCF_030228725.1 Corynebacterium sp. UMB10321
TGTTATGTGTCACTACCTTTTGCACGCTTAAAGTCATGACAGTGTGCACGCTTAAGGTCATGACATTGTTTACACCTAATGTCATGACATTGTGCACAGTTTCGTGACCTTTTATGCTGTGTGTCGGGCACAATCGGATAATGAGTAAGGCAATTCCTCCGGAGATTCGCCGGAAAATTATTGAGTTCGATCCCTTCGACGGTCACGGTCTATCTATCACCGCGTTTTGCGAACAGTTGAAGATCTCCCGCCGCACGTTCTACAACATCCGTGCCCGATACGATGAGGAAGCAGGTGCCGCGTTGCATCCGCATTCCAGCGCCCCGATCACCCCAGCAAGGACCTACGACGAGCACGTGACCGCAGCACTGCTTGTGATCCGGAAGCGTTTGAAAACCCAGGGCTGGGACTATGGTCCCATCTCCATTCGGTTTGAAGGTATTGCATCAGGAGAGCTAGCAGATCCGGTGCCGTCCGTATCCACGATTGCTCGCCTGTTGCGTGCGGCAGGAGCTGTGGAATCAAACCCGAAGAAACGCCCCAAGATCACCCGTGTTCGTTTCCAGCGTGGTCAAGCCATGCACATGTGGCAAATTGATGGGTTTTACTATCGCCTCCACGACGACAAACGAACACCTGTCACCATCTATCAAATCATCGATGACGCTACCCGCTTCGATGTCGGTACCTGCGCCTATGCGGCACACGAAAACTCTAAAGATGCCACAGATGCTGTACGCAAGGCCATTGCCACCTTTGGTGCCCCGCATGAACTTCTCAGTGATAATGGGGCTGCTTTTAACCAGCTACGCAACGGTGTTGTTGGCCCCTTGGAAGCCTACCTGGCATCGGTTGGGTGCTTGAGTATTTCCGGCAGGCCACGCAACCCGCAAACTCAAGGTAAAGACGAGCGTTCACACCGCACACTGTTTAGATTCTTGGAGGCACACAAACCAAAAACACTGAAGCAGTGCGAGGTGCTGATCGATAAGTATCGAGATCAATACAATAACCGGCGCCCACACCAGGGCCTTCCAGAGTGTGTCACCCCGGCCACAGCGTGGCACCTTGTTGGGGTTGTGCCACCTCAAGACCCGATCCCACTGGAGGTGCTAAAGCAGAAAGCAGAAAACTACGCGCTTCAACGTCGTAACGCTTACCTCACCTCAGGGGTTATCCGCCAGGATGAAAAACCACCACGTCCGAAACGAAACGGTGGAGTCACAGGCTATTCATGCCCCAGTATTGCTGACTCAGATGACAACGGTTTCGGTACAGTGACTGTCACTGAAGCTAATCAGATGGTGTTTTTCCAAGGGATGCGCATTGCTGTTCCCCGATCGATGAGAAACAGAAGTTTCCACCGCACAGCCACAGAAAGCGAACTTGGCTTTTGGGATGCCGAAGACGGTGAACTCGCTTTGTCGATCCCACTTCCCGTGGTCGCTATCGCAAAGACAAAGGCATACATCAACTCCTACAACATCAAAGGCGTGTGGATGAAGGATCCACCCAAACAATGGCGTATCAAACACGAAAAAGCCCAAAAACGATTCGCCACCATTAGCCCAGACAAACTACTCCACTAAAACACGCAGGACTGTGCACACACCCATGGGACACAGTGTGCACAACCTCCTGACACCCAGTGTGCACAACCTGATGACACTCAACGTGCACGAGGTGCTGACACTTTACA
>NZ_JASOZC010000026.1:0-1524 GCF_030228725.1 Corynebacterium sp. UMB10321
GCCGAAGACAGTGACATACTCAAACTGCTAATAGGAACCTGACCCAGCCCAGGTGGTATGAGGTCTCACAGTAATGTGGATGCCAGTGCAAGTATGTCCGACCAACCCCAGCGATGAAGCATAAATAATCCAACTTCTCATTCATCGCTAGGAGGCACACGCTCATGGCCTATGACTTCGTCATCGGCATGGACGTCGGCAAATACTTCCACCACGCCTGCGTCCTCGATTCCCAAGGCAGACAAGTCCTGTCCAAACGCATCAACCAGCATGAAGGCTCACTACGCAAGCTCTTCGGCAAATTTCTCGCCGATGACGCTTCGGTTCTTGTCATTGTCGATCAACCCAACAACATCGGCCGGTTAACCGTCGCAGTCGCCCAAGACATGGGGGCCGACGTTCGCTATCTACCGGGGCTTGCGATGCGGCAGCTCTCTCGCATCCACGCCGGCAACTCCAAGACCGATGTGCGCGACGCCTACGTCATCGCCCATGCCGGTCTAAAACTTCCGGATGCCTTGCGCAGCGTCGACCGCGTTGAGGAAGTCTTTATCCAGCTGAAAGTGCTCAACGGTATTGACGAAGATCTCGCCCGGGCCTACACACGCCTGATCAACCAGATGCGATCCGCGCTCGTGGGAACCTATCCTGCATTCGAACATGTTCTGCGCGGACAGGTGATTCATCGCAAGTGGATCCTCCACCTACTTGCGAAATACGGTGGCCCCACCAAGATTCGACGCGTCGGTAGAGCACGTCTGGCAGCCTTTGCGCGCAGTCACAGGGCACGCAATCCTGAGCCTGTCATCGATGCCATGCTTGCTGCCATCCACGGGCAGACCGTGTCCATTGCCGGGGCAGAATACGCCGAACTTGGCGTAGCAATGTCCGCCAAAGATGCATTGGCCAAACTCGAGCATCGTAAAGAAATCGAGGCGCAGGTACTCAAGCTCATCCAGGACATTCCTCACACCGAGATTCTTTTATCCATGCCCGGCATCGGTCCGCGTAGCGCCGCGCAGATCCTCATGACCGTTGGCGATATGTCCGACTTCCCCGATGCAGCGCACCTAGCGTCCTATGCAGGCCTATCACCGCGGACGAATCAGTCGGGAACGTCCATCATGTCGAATTCGCCCAACCGGGCTGGCAACAAAAGATTAAAGAACGCCCTATGGCAATCGTCTTTTGCATCGATCAGATTCCACGAGCGTTCCCGACAATTCTATGAACGAAAACGCAAAGAAGGCAAAAGACACAACGCCGCAGTTGTCGCACTCGCACGCCGACGCCTAAACGTTCTCTTCGCCATGATGCGTAGCGGCGAGCTCTACCGAGACATCTCCACAGTCCAACAGGCCACAGCAGCTTAGAACCAACAACCCCCATCCAAGCCGATTGAGCAGCAAGCCCAATCGGCTCCTCGAGATGCCCGAAAACAACATTCACACGGCGAAGCAGAAGCCCTTCATGCCCCCAACAAGCCCACCCACGGAGTTGACAACCTATATAGGAACACCCCCC
>NZ_JASOZC010000027.1:0-1517 GCF_030228725.1 Corynebacterium sp. UMB10321
AGCCAGTATACACTCCGCTATCGTTACGTGACTGGGTCAGGGCTTCGCCCCGACACCCCAAAGAGTAGCTAGGATAAATATCTAATGGAATCAATGCGTTAGACGCCTAATATAAAGATACAGAAAGGAGAATAAAAACATTAACAAAATCTAAGGGTTACAGTTGACATAGTTATCAATAATGATAACACTGTTATCATTATTGATAACTCAAATAGGGTTCAAAGATGAGTAAGGATGTCGAGAGAATCACTCAGATAAATGACCAGGGTGAGATTATCGGCGGCTTCGTTGCCGTTATCCGCCCTAAACAAAAATCAGCATTTCAGAGGCATTTCACCATGAATCAAGACGCATTACGGATCTTGGCTAAGGAATTAACCGGGGAGCAATTCAAGGTCTTAATGCTGATGCTTGCAGATCTGGATTACGAAAACTTCATTCAGATCGCCCAAGCAGATATTGCTGAAACTTTAGGGATGCAGAAAACGAATGTTAGTCGCGCCGTTCGCGCGCTACTGGATGTTGGGGTGATCTTTGAGGGACCTAAAGTTGGCAGATCAAAAACATACCGGCTGAATGAACAATTTGGTTGGAAAGGCACCGTAACCAACCACAAAAAGGCACTCAAAAACGGCTTTAGTGTCATTCAGGGCGGCCGGATTTAAAGAGCCAGCGGCAGGCGGACAATCAGGGCTACGTGTTAACGTTTTGACCATGATTGTCTATCCTGCATTGCTCTTTTGCCGCATGTCAGTTCGATGCGATGCAGGATAGGGCAAACGCCGCAAAATGACGTCATTGACGTCATTCGCAACCTTTGCCCGATAATCTCCAAAACGTCTGAGCTGCCACGGTTCCGGCAGCGCCTTGAGCGCAACCGGAAACCGTCTGGGGAGAACCCCAGACCCCCATCGCTGTAACATCGACGGTCTACGACCACCAACCAGCTGAATAGCTGCCAGTGCCGTGCAAATGGGCTTTGCAGGGGGCTGACGCGGTTCCTGGCGACCTGAAAGCCCCTGGTTAGGGGTATCGGCGCGCCTGACCTCCTGAAACCCTCTGTAAGCGTTTTTCGCGCCTTCCATGCCCTGACGGGCATTTAAAACCCGTTTCGTGCGCCTGAGAGCTTCTGAGAGCGTTTGAAGAGCTATCTGGCGACTCATCCCCGAAAGAACAACAGCGGAATCACCGATAACATGCGAGAGGTGGCACCGCTCGCCGCAGCCCCAGCGACCGAACGTTAGTGAGCGAGTGGGCGAGGAAGCGGAAGAGAACCGGAAACCACATTGAGCACGTACGCACTGATGCGGGGTGTCGGGGTGAAGCCCTGACCAGATGGCAAACGGAATATCGTCGCGGGTGACGGTATTACATTTGCACATCCTGTCCCGATTTCTGCGGAGTTTAACGGTGAACGGACGGCAAAAAACGTGCAGGAGCTGTTGAACGTGAAAACCACGAAATCTGGCAAAAATCACGGCTGACGAGGCTTGCAGAGGATTAAGCCAGTATAC